>NZ_JBMIRP010000100.1:0-5212 GCF_049202975.1 Ureibacillus sp. MALMAid1270
GTCACATCCTTATTTGGGATTTTGGTGTCGTGTGGTAACCTCACTATTAACCAAATCTAAGGGGGTGACAAGTTTTTTTGCGTAAAAAGCGAAAAAATCAACGATTACTAGCGATTTATATAAATTAATTTTGACAATACGGGTAGGAAAGAGGGGGGAAACAAATGGGTAATGTGAATGTTGATAACAAAGTAGATGTAGAAAAAAATGACGCCGGAAATAATCAGCCAAATAAAAAAGGAAAGAAAATCGTATCAAGACGTAGTGCCTTATTAGGTGCAGCCTTTTTAATGGCTACATCTTCCATAGGACCTGGATTCTTAACACAAACAACTGTATTTACAAATCAGTTGTTAGCAAGTATGGGGTTCGTTATTGCAGTTTCATTAATTTTAGATGTCATTGCGCAACTGAACGTTTGGCGTGTTATTGGTGTTTCTGGATTACGTGGACAAGACGTAGCAAATAAAGTATTCCCTGGTCTTGGTGTTGTTTTAGCCGTTTTAATCGTTATCGGGGGTCTAGCATTTAACATCGGAAACGTCGGTGGTGCTGGATTAGGACTTAACGCAATGTTAGGTGTAGATCCTATCTATGGTGCAATAGTGAGTGCTGGTTTTGCTATTATCATTTTCTTATTTAAAGAGGCTGGGAAAGTAATGGACCGTGTTGTACTTGTAGCCGGTTTCGTTATGATTTTCCTAATGCTTTATGTTGCTATTACGACAGCACCTCCGGTAGGTGAGGCAATCGTTCGAACTGTTTGGCCTGAAGATTTAGGGCTCTTAGCAATTATTACGTTAGTCGGTGGAACTGTAGGTGGCTATATCACATTCGCTGGGGGTCACCGACTAATTGATGCAGGGATTACAGGACAGCAAAATCTAAAACAAATTACGAATGGCGCAGTTTCAGGGATTTTAATCACTGGTATTATGAGAATTGCGTTGTTCTTAGCGGTATTAGGTGTCGTTTCTAAAGGATTACAATTAGATATGTCCAATCCAGCCGCATCGGTTTTCCAGCTTGCTATTGGTGACGCAGGATTTCGTATATTCGGTGTGATTATGTGGGCAGCTGCAATTACTTCCGTTGTAGGGGCAGCGTATACGTCAGTTTCTTTTATTCGCTCATTCCATCCATTTATTGAAAAATATCATAACTGGTTTATTATCGGATTTATCGTTGTATCAACAACTGTTTTCGCTACAATTGGTCAACCAGTTAAAATTTTAGTCATTGTAGGAACACTAAATGCGTTTATATTACCGTTATCTTTAGGAATTATGCTAATTGCGGCACATAAACAATCCATTGTTGGAACATACAAGCATCCAAAAGTTTTAACAATAACAGGGATTTTTGTTGTGACAATAATGGCTATTTTGAGTGTATATACATTAATTAATAATTTTTCTACACTTTTTTAAACGGGAAGGGTGTTTGAGAAATGAATTATGCTTCAACTTCACCAACTAAGTTAAGAGAATTAATTCGAGAGGGTGTCATTACAAGCCCGACAGCTGGTATGGCAAAAGGCTACACACAAGCAAATTTAGCCATATTAAAAAAAGAAGATGCGTTCGACTTTTTACTCTTTTGCCAGCGTAATCCTAAATCTTGCCCAATTATTGATGTGACGGAACCTGGTGTATTTGAAAGTACGATCGCTAAAGGTTCGGATATACGGAAAGACATTCCGAAATATCGAGTGTATAAAGATGGTAATTTAGTAGAGGAATTAACAGATATCTCATCTTATTGGGAAGAGGATATGGTGTGTTTCTTAATTGGATGTAGTTTTACCTTTGAAACTCCGTTGTTAGAAAACGGGATTCCGATTCGTCATATTGAAGAAAATTGTAATGTCCCAATGTTTAAAACAAATATTCCAACGAAAAAAGCTGGCAAATTTGAAGGTCCAACGGTTGTTAGTATGAGACCGATGAAGCATTCCGATGCGATTCGTGCGGTTCAAATTACATCTCGTTATCCAGGTGTTCACGGAGCACCAATTCATATTGGCGATCCATCAGCAATAGGAATCCGTGATATTCATAAGCCTGATTTTGGGGATGCGGTTACAATTAAAGAGGACGAAATTCCGGTGTTTTGGGCATGTGGTGTAACACCTCAAGCGGTAGCGATTCAAAGTAAACCATCGATTATGATTACACATGCACCGGGCCATATGTTCATTAGTGACTTAAAAGATTCAGAGTTAAGTGTAATTTAATAAATGCAAGGAGCCATCTGAACAGGGTGGCTCCTTTTTGTTTCATTGTATATGTTATAATCTTTAAAGCTTATTTAATTGGAGTGTAGTTTTATGCTATTTGATTTATTAGTGTTCATCATTGCGGTGTTTTTAGCTGAATCGATTTATAGATATGGCTTATCTAAATTACAGTTTTTATCAACGAAATCGGCGAAGTATCAAAAGCGATTTAAGTCCATCACAATCGGGGTTATGTTTGTTTTATTCATCTTCCTAGCAATCAGTTTAAATATTATTTAAAAGGAATTCGGTTGAACGGCCGAGTTCCTTTATTTTATCCTCAACATCATTTGTAGTGCTACTCATCTTCCGAAGCAAATATTTTTAATATTCCCATGATCATAATAAAAAGAATGACAATTGGCGTAAACCGAATGAGTAGGGGAATGCCAGGTAATAAACTAATTAGAAGTATAGGGAGTCCAATCATGCCCCATTTTGACGTAAACTTCGTATAACGAATCATTTTTTCGGACGATTCCGGATCTTCTTTATATTTCCAACGGTTTCCGAACAGTAAAGCTTCTTCAGGTTCGAAGTAGGACCATATTAAAAGGCCATAGAAGGGTATTAGTAATATAGTTAGAACGATGAATTGTGCTATTTCCATTGGCATTCCTCCTTCGATTGTAAGATTTGATTTTAATTAATATACGTTTTGATTATCGCTAAGTTTCAATATTTTCCAATATCCTAATATTTTGTATATAAATAGGTCGTGAGTCCTTTCCTCAAGTTTGCACTATGATAATTATCAATTTAATGATAAAATGTACAAATTAATAATTTAGAATATTTAGTCTATCAAATTGTTACGATGAATTTGTACATATATTTGTGACTTAATAGAAGACTTCTATGATTGGCAAGGAGAGAGACATGTGGGAAACATTTTACGAATTGGGAGCGCCTTTATAGGGGTGATAGTAGGTGCTGGATTTGCCTCTGGGCAAGAGATATTGCAGTACTTTACAAGTTTTGGAATACCTGGGATTTTTGGCGCTATCTTGGCAACAATTCTTTTTTCTTATCTAGGGATGAATCTTGTGTGGCTAGGAAGTCATACGAAAACAACTTCTCATAAAGATGTGATTTTTAGAATTAGTGGACGATATCTTGGAACCGTGATTGATTACATATTGCTATTCACATTGTTTGGCGTAGGGGTAGTAATGATTGCAGGTGCAGGTTCTAACCTTAATCAACAATTTGGTTTGCCCTATTTTGTTGGGACAACCTTGATGACGATTCTTGTTTTACTAACCGGCTTTTTGAAAGTTAATCGCGTAGTTACTATTATCGGCAGTATTACGCCAGTTCTTATTGTGTTTGTTGTTTTTATCGCAATTTATAGCTTTGTAACGATGGATGGCTCTTTCGCCTCGCTTGATGGGGTTGCAAAATCTATTCCTACTACGCTGCCAAACTGGTTTATTTCCAGTATAAACTATGTATCCTTTAATGTGGCGGTAGGTGCTTCGATGGCCATTGTTATGGGTGGAGCAGAAAAGAATCCGAAAACTGCTGCATGGGGTGGACTAGTTGGTGGTCTCGTATTAGGGATTATGATCATGTTAATCCATCTAGCGATTTTCTCAAAAATTGAAGAAGTGGGCATGTTAGATATGCCGATGCTTGGGATTGTAAGTAATGTTTCAGCAATACTTGGGACTTTGATGGCTCTTGTTATCTTTGGGATGATTTACAACACGGCGATCGGGATGTTCTTCGCATTCGCTTCCCGTTATGCAGAATCAGGAACAAAGAAATTCAAAACCATTATTGTGGTTACGATGGCGGTAGGTTATCTAGCAAGCTATGTCGGATTTACTGACCTTATCAGCTACTTCTACCCACTGATAGGTTATATGGGCCTCTTTTTAATGTTTGCACTTATCGTTGCCCCAATCATTATTAAAAAGCAGGACGCACGGAAGTAGTTGCCTGGGACATTGGGGACAGTAAAAGTGTCCCAGTCGAAAATCGTTGGGACATGGGGGACAGTAATTCTGTCCCAATCTATCAAATTATGATAGGGGAGCAGACCCCGTGAATTAATTGAGTGAACAAGTGGATCTTCATAATAAGTTTTAAGAGGGCTAGCAGCTAATATTAGTAGCTGGCTTTTTTTATTTGAATTATTGGGAGTTGAGAGATGTTGGGACAGATATAAGTGATCGTTCAATAGAAGCCTTCGTTTTATTTGTGGCAATGAAACTAACCTCAAGTCTGGTGAAAAAGTGGGACAGAAAACCTGTCCCCAATGTCCCAGAATAATAGTGGAATAATTACTGACAGTTAATGAAAAACTTTAATGACAATAATTTGACAGGAGGAAGTAGAATGGCATTTAAAACTAAAAATATCTTTATTAATTTATTTGTGAAAGATGTGAGCAAGTCCACACATTTTTTCAAGGAGCTAGGTTTTGAACATAACCCACAATTCTCTGATGAGACGACTACTTGTGTCATTATTAGTGATAATATCTTTGCCATGATCATGAATGAGGAAAAATTCAAAGGATTTACGAAGAAGTAAGTTCCAGATACAACTACTTCGTCCGAGGTCATTTTAAGTTTTTCGGTTGATAGTCGTAATCAAGTGGATGAGCTTGTTAATAAAGCGTTGTCATTAGGTGGAAAAACATTCACTGAGCCCCAAGATCATGGATTTATGTATATTTGGGGATTCCAAGATTTAGATGGCCATTTATGGGAAGCAGCTTATATGGATAAAAGTGCATTGAATCAAGAATAAACTGAAACCCTGTCCTACGTTGGACGGGGTTTTATTTATGTGCGCCCGGCATGGGCTATAACTTGGTGGTGAAAGTCCACTACAGGCTTGGCAGTAGGAACTGTTAGCTAATGGCAAGGGTGTCCATCGTGAGGTGGAATCTGAAGGAAGCCGGAGGCAAAATCCCGAACTGAC
>NZ_JBMIRP010000101.1:0-11345 GCF_049202975.1 Ureibacillus sp. MALMAid1270
AAACAGGCATTTTTCCGCTCCTCATTCTAGAAAGATGCTTTTCAGAAGAAAAATAATCATGATTCTTTCAAAGGGATCGGGAATCTAATCGTTTTTGGCCTAAAACCCTGATTTATGTTCGAGGTATGAATAATTCAGGTAGGTATTTGGAGAATTCGAAATATTTTGCATTTTTACCGAAATTGTCATATAATGTTCACAAGTTAGACAAAAATGACAATGTTGGGGTGGATGCGATATGTTAGATAAAAATGTAATGAAAAAATTAAACCGTCAAGCTTTTCTTTTTGCAGTACTTCACTCAGTCATTTTGATTAATTTATCGTTTGATCTTATTTGGATTAAATAAACAAAGTCGTAAGCCTAAGTTAATACTTAGGCTTTTATTATTTATATAAAATGCCAAAAAAACTCGAATAAAGTGATAATAAAGACTTGTTCAAATTTTAACAAAATATTAATAAAGCAGAAAATTCATTCAATTAATAATGTTGTAAACGATTACACCTAGAAAATACTTTAGAAATTGTATAAATTATTTGAAAAATCGGGTTGACGGACTACGCTCTTTTGTACTATGATAGCAACAATTTAAAAATTATTATTCTCTTTAGGAAACAAATGTGAACGAGATTAATAGTTTTTTTCCGTATTTTGAATGATTAATATTAAGAAAATGTGGGGCGTATCAATTATGAGAAGTGATATGATTAAATTAGGAGTTGATCGTGCTCCTCACCGTAGTCTTTTATATGCTACTGGTAAAGTGAAAGCTAAAGACTTAGGAAAACCATTTATCGGTGTTTGTAATTCTTATATCGATATCATTCCTGGTCATGTACATCTACAAGAATTTGCAAAAGAAGTAAAAGAAGCAATTATTGAAGCTGGAGGTATTCCTTTCGAGTTCAATACAATTGGTGTAGACGATGGAATTGCAATGGGCCACATTGGTATGCGTTATTCATTACCGAGCCGTGAGTTAATTGCAGACTCTGCTGAAACTGTTATAAATGCACACTGGTTTGATGGAGTATTTTATATTCCAAACTGCGATAAAATAACGCCTGGTATGTTAATGGCCGCTGTTCGTACAAACGTTCCATCTGTATTTGTTTCTGGTGGTCCAATGGAAGCGGGTGTTTCCTCTTCAGGAAAACAAATATCATTAACTTCTGTATTCGAAGGTGTAGGTGCTCATAAAGCTGGTACTATTTCAGCTGATGAGTTATTAGATATAGAAAACAATGCATGTCCAACTTGTGGATCTTGTTCTGGTATGTTTACAGCTAACTCTATGAACTGTTTAATGGAAATGCTAGGAGTTGCACTTCCTGGTAATGGTACTATCGTTGCTACAAGTGAAAGACGTAAAGAATTAATTCGTGAAGCAGCTAAACACTTAGTTCGCATGATTGAAGAGGATGTAAAACCTCGTGACATTATTACAAAAGAAGCTATTGATGATGCATTCGCACTTGATATGGCAATGGGTGGTTCAACGAATACAGTTCTTCACACTTTAGCTATTGCAAACGAAGCAGGAATTGAGTATAACTTAGAAGATATAAATAAAGTTGCTGAGCGTGTTCCTTACTTAGCAAAAATTATGCCAGCGTCTGACATTTCAATGGATGATATAAATCGAGCTGGTGGGGTAGAAGCTATTATTAATGAGCTAACAAAAATCCCTGGTGCTATTCATCCAGATCGAATTACTGTAACTGGTAAAACAATGGGTGAGTTAGTAAAAGGTCATGAAATAACAAACGATAAAGTAATACGTACAAAAGATAACCCATATAGTCCTGTAGGAGGTTTATCTGTACTATTTGGTAATATTGCTCCAGAAGGATCAGTTATTAAAGTAGGTGCTGTAGATCCATCTATCAAAACATTTACTGGAGAAGCAATTGTGTTTGATTCACAAGAAGAAGCACAAGCAGCGATCGATGATGGTAGAGTGAGAGAAGGGCATGTAGTAGTAATTCGCTACGAAGGTCCAAAAGGTGGACCAGGAATGCCTGAAATGCTTGCACCAACTTCAGCAATTATGGGCCGTGGTTTAGGAACAAAAGTTGCTTTAATAACAGATGGTCGTTTCAGTGGAGCCTCTCGAGGAATTTCAATCGGTCACATTTCACCAGAAGCTGCTGAAGGTGGACCTATTGCTTTAGTTGAAAATGGAGATATTATTGACATTGATTTACCAAATCGCACAATTAATCTTCAAGTTTCACAAGAAGTATTAGACCAACGTCTTAAGAATTTGCCACCATTCGAGCCAAAAATTAAAACTGGATGGTTAGCAAGATACTCAAAACTTGTGACAAACGCTTCAAAAGGCGGTATTATGAGTATATAATTTTCAGACAATTTGTATATTTTAGAGAATACTGTCATACTATAGTCAAAGACTTTAGAGTATTAAGAGGTTGATTCGCTAAATTATTTCAATTAAGCTATTCATAAGCTAAAACTTAATCAAAATTTTTATATAAATAATCGATGATGAGGTTAAAGGTTATAGAGACTTGTATCTACCAGAGAGCCGGGATTGCTGGAACCCGGCGATACAACTATATCCGACATCCCCTCGGAGTGAACTATTAAACGCGTAAGCAATTAGATAGTTCCGGGCATATTTCGAAATGCTCGTTATTAAAGAATAGTGTATTCATCTTGTTGCAAACCGAATTTTCGCAACATTTAATTAATTCGGTGTAGATGAATAAGTTCCCACTATTCACGAGGTAGCTTTTTTAGCTATAAATAAGGGTGGTACCATGGAAGTCTATTTCATCCCTACGCGAAAGGTTTTCTTTTGCGTGGGTGAAATAGGCTTCTTTTTATTACTCATTAAAACTTCAATTTTATTAATTTGAATAGGAGGATTAAGCAAATGACCTTAACGAACACTTCTACAAGTGTAGAAATAGAGAACACTCAAGTGACAAAAAGTGAAGAAACATTTAAACCGAAAAGTGGTTCCGATCTACTAATCCAAGCTTTAAAAGAACAAGATGTTGAAATTGTTTTCGGATATCCTGGCGGAGCAGTATTAAATATTTATGACGCACTATATAGAAATCCAATTCGACACATTTTAACTCGTCACGAACAAGGTGCAATTCACGCAGCAGAAGGGTATGCACGTGTAATGAATAAACCAGGTGTTGTCATCGCAACTTCTGGACCAGGTGCTACAAATCTTGTAACAGGAATTGCAGATGCAATGATTGACTCAATTCCATTAGTCATCTTTACAGGGCAAGTAGCAACAAGTGTAATCGGTTCGGATGCATTCCAAGAAGCTGATATTATCGGAATTACAACTCCAATTACAAAGCATAATTATCAAATTCAAAATATTCGTGATATTCCACGAATTGTTAAAGAAGCATTCCATATCGCAAACACAGGAAGAAAAGGGCCAGTATTAATAGACTTCCCAAAAAATATTTCAGCTGATTTATTTGATGAAACAGATTTAATTAAGGATGAACCTATTTATCTACCTGGTTACCAACCAAATACAAAACCAAATTATTTACAAATACAAAAAGCAGCTCAAGCTATTTCAAGTTCACAAAAACCTCTGATTATCGCAGGTGCCGGTGTATTATTTGCAGACGCTCGAAGAGAATTAACTGAATTTGTCGAAAAGTACAAATTGCCTGTAGTTAACACATTATTAGGTTTAGGAAGTATTCATGGAAATCACGAGCTAAACTTCGGTATGGCTGGTATGCATGGTGCAGCTGTTGCAAACGACGCGATCCAAAAATGTGATTTATTAATTAATATTGGAGCTCGTTTCGACGACCGCTTAACGGGAGATACAAAACGCTTCGCACCAAATGCAACAATTATTCACATCGATATTGACCCAGCAGAAATCGGGAAAAATATCCCAACTGATATTCCAATCGTTGCCGATGCGAAAGAAGCGATTAAAGCGTTAATCAATAAAGATTTCCAAACACCTAATAATGCAGAGTGGATTGATTATCTAAATCAAAAACAAAGTGATTACCCATATTGGTACGTTGAAGATGAAAATGAAATTTTACCTCAACAAATCATTGAGATGGTTCATGCAATAACTGGTGGAGATGCAGTTGTTACGACAGATGTAGGGCAACATCAAATGTGGGCAGCCCAATATTACAAACTGAATAACGATCACGGCTGGGTAACATCAGGTGGTCTTGGAACAATGGGATTCGGATTCCCTGCAGCAATCGGTGCACAATTGGCAAAACCAGAAAAAAAAGTAGTAGCGATTGTTGGGGATGCAGGTTTCCAAATGACAAATCAAGAGCTTGCAATTTTGAAGCAATATAACATTCCGGTTAAAGTGGTCATCATTAACAATTGCGCACTTGGAATGGTACGTCAGTGGCAAGAACTCTTCTATGATGGAAGGTATTCACAATCATTAATGCCTATTCAACCAGACTTTGTAAAACTTGCAGAGGCGTATGATGTTAAAGGATATCGTATTACAACTATCGATGAAGCTGGAGCAATTCTAGAAGAAGCATTAAATTCTGATGAACCAGTTGTGATCGATGCAAGAGTTAAGATGTTAGAAAATGTTTACCCAATGGTACCTGCTGGTAAATCACTTGATGATATTGTGGGGGTGAAAAGACTATGAGAAGAGTAATTACAGTATCCGTTTTAAATCAAAGTGGTGTACTAAATCGAGTTACTGGATTGTTGATGAAAAGACAATTCAACATCGAATCAATTACAGTTGGTCATACTGAACAACCTAACATTTCAAAAATGACATTCGTTGTCAATATTGATGACGAAGTGAAACTGGAACAAATGATTAAACAATTATCCAAACAAATTGATGTATTAAAAGTTAATGATATTACGGATAAATCGATTGTTCTTCGTGAATTAGCTTTAGTAAAAGTTGTATCACCAGCTAACTTAAGAATTGAAATGAATGCAATTGTTGAACCTTTCCGAGCACAAATTATTGACACATCAAAAAATGTTGTTACTTATCAAGTAGTTGGAAATCCAGAAAAAATCGACGCTTTTATTGAACTAATCCGCCCTTACGGTATTAAGGAATTAACTAGAACTGGTATCACAGCCTCTGTGCGTGAAACTCAACCAGTTGAAACTATGCAACTCTCTATCCTTAAGTAGGATCTTTCTTACAAAGATAGTTAGTAATATAGTGATTGTCTTTTAGGGAATCACTCAAATAAAACTTAAAAATAAATTTATTGGGGGAAATTAACATGACAAAAATGTATTATCAAAACGAAATTAATGAAGAAGTATTAAAAGGTAAAAAAATCGCAATTATTGGATATGGTTCTCAAGGTCACGCACATGCTCAAAACTTAAAAGAATCTGGTTTTGATGTTGTAGTTGGTATTCGCCAAGGTAAATCTTTCGATCAAGCAAAAGAAGATGGTCTTGATGTTAAATCAGTAGCAGAAGCAGCTGCTGAAGCAGATATTATCCAAATCTTACTTCCAGATGAAAGACAAAAAGCAGTTTATGAAGCAGAAATTGCACCTAACTTACAACCAGGTAACGCATTAATGTTCGCACACGGATTTAACATTCACTTTGGTCAAATCGTACCACCTGCTGATGTAGACGTATTCTTAGTAGCTCCAAAAGGTCCTGGTCACTTAGTTCGTCGTACTTACGTTCAGGGTGCTGGTGTACCTGCATTATTCGCAATCTACCAAGATGCAACTGGTGAAGCACGTGATTTAGCTTTAGCTTACGGTAAAGGAATCGGATCAGCTCGCGCTGGTATGCTTGAAACAACATTTAAAGAAGAAACTGAAACTGACTTATTTGGTGAGCAAGCAGTTCTTTGCGGTGGTACAACTCAATTAGTGAAATACGGTTTTGAAACATTAGTAGAAGCTGGTTACCAACCAGAACTTGCTTACTTCGAAACATTACACGAATTAAAACTAATCGTTGACTTAATGTACGAAGGTGGTATGGCAACAATGCGCTACTCAATCTCTGATACTGCAGAGTGGGGAGACTATGTATCTGGTCCACGCGTAATTGACCCATCAGTGAAAGAACGTATGAAAGAAGTATTAGCTGATATCCAAGAAGGGACTTTCGCAAAAGATTGGATCAACGAAAACGAAACAGGTCGTCCGCGTTATACTGAGTACAAAAAAGCTGGTGCTGAACACCAAATTGAAGAAGTAGGTAGTAAATTACGTGAAATGATGCCTTTCATTAATGAAGGGAAAAAGAAAGTAGTGGTTAAGTAATGCGTAAAATAGACATTTTTGATACGACACTTCGTGATGGAGAACAGTCAGCTGGGATTAACTTAAATACTGCAGAAAAAGTAGAAATTGCAAAACAATTAGAACGTCTTGGTGTCACTATTATTGAAGCAGGTTTTCCTGCTTCAAGCCCTGGCGATTTGGATGCAGTACAACGAATCGCGGGGACGGTTAAAAATTCTATTGTTACAGGGTTAGCTCGTTGTGTTCAAAGTGATATTGACGCTGCTTGGGAAGCATTAAAAGGTGCTGAACAACCACATGTTCATGTATTTTTAGCAACCAGTCCAATCCACATGGAGTACAAATTAAAGAAAACACCTGATCAAGTAGTCGAGCAAGCAGTTGCAGCTGTTAAATATGCTAGAAAATTCTTCCCACTAGTGGAATGGTCAGCAGAAGACGGTTTCCGTTCTGACCCTGAATTTTTAGTTCGAATCATTGAACAAGTAGTTGAAGCTGGAGCTACTACGATTAATGTACCAGATACAGTAGGTTATGCTTCTCCATATGAATACGGTGAATTATTTAGATTCTTACGCGAAAATGTTCGTGGTGCAGATAAAGTAAAATTCTCTGCTCACTGTCATGATGACTTAGGTATGGCCGTTGCTAACTCAATCGCAGCAATGGAAAATGGTGCAGATCAAATCGAATGTACCATCAATGGTATTGGTGAACGTGCTGGTAATGCAGCATTAGAAGAAATCGCTGTTGCACTTCACATACGTAATGATATTTACCCAGTTCAAACTGGCATTAACTTAAAAGAAATTAAACGAACTTCTCAATTAGTAAGTCGTTTAACTGGTTCATTAATCCAACCAAATAAAGCGGTTGTTGGTAAAAATGCATTTGCTCACGAATCTGGTATTCACCAAGATGGTGTATTAAAACATAAAGAAACTTATGAAATTATTTCACCTGCATTAATTGGTGAAGGGGAAGTGCCTTTAGTTTTAGGTAAACACTCAGGTCGCGCAGCATTTAGAGATCGAGCAATTAAAATGGGATATGAATTATCCGATGAAAAATTAAACAAAGCGTTCCAAGAATTTAAAAAATTAGCTGACCGTAAAAAAGAAATTACAGAAGATGATTTAATTACATTATTAACAGAACAACAAGTTTCAATTGAAGATATTCAATTATACGAATTAAAGAGTGTTCAAGTTTCTTACGGAACAGATAATATTCCGACAGCAACGGCATCTGTTGTTACACCAGATGGTGATTTAAGAACAATTGCTGCTACAGGAGCTGGTTCGGTAGAAGCAATTTTCAATACTTTAGAACAGTTAGTACAATCTAAAGTTAATGTACTTGATTTCCAAGTTAAATCTGTAAGTAAAGGTCGTGATGCTTTAGCGGATGCAGTAGTAAATGTACGCATCAACGGAGCTACTACGACTGGTCGAGATTCTTCACAAGACGTACTTGAAGCAACTGCTAATGCATTTATTGATGCAATCAATCGAAATATTATCCATGAAAATATTAGACAAAAGCAAGTAACTGAAGTGTAAATTAATTTGACCTTTTAAGATTTATAAGGAAACGCCATCAAATAATTCCATTTGGTGGCGTTTCTATAAAACGATTGATAAAAAGTAAACTCAGATAGAAAAAGGATAATAAATTTATCCGAAAGTATGGATTCGCGATTTCGCAATACCACTAACTAAAAAAGAAAGGTGTATTACAATGGAAAAGAAAATTACTGTTTTACCTGGCGATGGAATTGGTCCTGAAGTTGTTGCTTCAGCTGTTCGTGTTTTACAAGCAATCGGTAAACGTTACAATCATGAATTTCATTTATCTTATGCAGCGATTGGTGGGGCTGCCATTGATCAATATAATGATCCACTACCAGCAGAAACGATTGCTTTGTGTGAAGAAAGTGATGCTATTTTATTAGGCGCAGTTGGAGGTCCAAAATGGGATCAAAATCCACCTGAATTGCGCCCTGAAAAAGGATTACTCAACATCCGTAAAGCTTTTGATTTATTTGCAAACCTTCGCCCTGTAAAAGCATTTCCTAGTTTACTAGAAGCTTCTCCATTGAAACGCGAAGTTGCAGAAAATGTAGATTTAATGATTGTTCGTGAATTAACAGGTGGTATTTACTTTGGAGAAAAACATCGCAATCTTGAACAGGCTAGCGATTTAAATATATATACTAGAGCTGAAATTGAACGCATTGTTGAAAATGCATTTGAATTGGCACGTCTTCGTAAAGGAAAACTTTGTTCCGTAGACAAAGCAAATGTTTTAGAGACTTCAAGATTATGGCGAGAAGTGGTAGAAGAAAAGAAAGCTCAATATCCAGATGTAGAAGTGGAACATAATTTAGTTGACTCTGTAGCCATGAAGCTTATTACAAATCCAGGTCACTATGATGTAGTAGTAACGGATAATATGTTTGGAGATATTTTAAGTGATGAGGCTTCCGTTATTACAGGTTCACTAGGTGTTTTACCGTCAGCTTCTATTCGTAACGATAACTTTGGTTTATATGAACCAGTTCATGGTTCTGCACCAGATATTGCTGGTCAAGGAAAAGCAAATCCTGCTGCAACAATTCTTTCTGTAGCAATGATGTTACGTTATTCATTTGGCTTAAAAGATGAAGCGGCAGAAATTGAACGTGCAGTAAGTGCTGTATTTGATGATGGATACTTTACAGCAGATTTAGCACCAGGTAAAACTCGCGCTCTAACTACTGATGAATGGACAGATCGAGTAATTGCGGAAATTGATACAAATTTTGTAGCAGATAGAATTGTAGAATCTTATATTTAAGGTTGGTGAAAAATGATGGCGAAAAATATTATCGAAAAAATTTGGGATACACACGTTGTACATCACGAAGAAGGTAAACCGGATTTACTATATATCGATCTTCATTTAATTCATGAAGTAACATCCCCACAAGCATTTGAAGGACTACGTTTAGCTGGACGAAAAGTTCGTCGACCAGACTTATGTTTTGCAACGATGGATCACAACGTACCAACAAAAAATTTACCAACTATCAATGATCCAATTGCAAAAAAACAAATTACAACTCTAGCAGAAAATGCAAAAGAGTTTGGTATTCAACTAGCCGATATCGGTCATCCAGATCAAGGGATTGTTCATGTTATCGGACCAGAATTAGGGTTAACTCAACCTGGTAAAACAATCGTTTGTGGTGACTCTCATACTTCAACACATGGTGCATTTGGAGCGTTAGCATTCGGTATTGGTACATCTGAAGTAGAACATGTATTATCTACACAAACTTTATGGCAAAACAAACCAAAAACAATGGAAATTCGAGTAAACGGTCAATTAGGCGTTGGCGTAGCAGCTAAAGATATTATTCTAGCTATTATTGCTAAATGGGGAATTGGTGTTGGAACTGGACATATCGTCGAGTTTACAGGTGAAGCGATTCGCTCATTATCAATGGAAGAACGTATGACAATCTGTAATATGTCCATCGAAGCTGGGGCAAAAGCTGGTTTAATCTCTCCAGATGAGAAAACAGTTGAATTCTTACGCGGTCGCCGTCATGCTCCAAAAGAAGATAAATTCGAAGAAGCAGCGGAATACTGGCTAAGTCTAGCAGCAGATCCAGGTGCAAAATATGATGTAGTTCTTGAAATTGATGCTGACGAAATTGAGCCGATCGTTACTTGGGGAACAAATCCATCAATGGGTACAGGGGTTACTAAAACAGTTCCAACTACATCAGATTATGAATCAGAAACTGATAAGCAAGCATTAAGAAAAGCACTCACATATATGGGACTTGAAGAAGGGCAACCAATCGAATCCATTGAAATTCAACATGTATTTATCGGTTCTTGTACGAACTCTCGTATCTCTGATTTAAGAACGGCTGCAAGTATCGTTAAAGGTAAAAAACTTCACCCAGGCGTTCGTGGAATCGTTGTTCCAGGTTCATGGTCTACGAAAAAAGCAGCAGAAGAAGAAGGATTAGATCAAATCTTCCTTGAAGCTGGTTTCGAATGGCGTGAATCAGGCTGTTCAGCTTGTTTAGGTATGAATGAAGACACAATTCCTTCTGGTGAACGTTGCGCTTCCACTTCAAATCGTAACTTTGAAGGCCGTCAAGGAGCAGGTGCACGCACTCACTTAGTAAGCCCAGCAATGGCAGCAGCAGCAGCTGTTGAAGGTCATTTTGTTGACGTTCGAAAATACGTTAAACAGGAACAAGAAGTATAAGGAGGCGAAAAAATCATGGAACCTATTAATCAAGTAAGTAGTGTAATTACACCATTAGATCGTAAAAACGTAGATACTGACCAAATTATTTCAAAAGAATTTTTAAAACGCATTGAACGTACAGGTTTCGGACGTTTCCTTTTCTACCACTGGCGTTTTGACAAACAAGGAAACGAAATCTCAGACTTCGTATTAAATAAACCAGAGTATAAAGGATCTCAAATCCTTGTTGCACAAGATAATTTCGGATGTGGTTCTTCTCGTGAACACGCACCTTGGGCAATTTTAGATTACGGATTCCGAGTAGTCATCGCACCAAGCTTTGCAGACATTTTCCATAATAACTGCTTCAAAAATGGGATTCTTCCAATTAAATTAACAGAAGCAGAATGTGATGAAATCTTAGCAAAAGGCATGGAAAAACCATACTCAGTAGATGTAGATCTTGAAAAGCAAACAGTGAGTGGGGAAGACGGGAAAGTATATAACTTTAATATTGACCAATATTACAAAGAAATGCTTCTAAATGGTTGGGATGAAATTGCTCTAACATTTAAATATGAAGATAAAATTGCTGAATACGAAGCAAATCGTATTGCTTACTAATTAAAAAAGAGTTGTTCCTTATTTCTGGAAACAACTCTTTTATTTATTCTATTTTAACACTTCGTAAGCCCGAAATAAAAAATATCGCACGTCTTCTGGTACGCACGACGAATAGCCTTCAATCCAATGTTTTTTTGGATTGAAGGCTATTATTTTGCACAAGCTACTTGAATCGATTTTGACCAAGGCATATAGTCTTGTAAA